>NZ_JAUBUC010000234.1:0-1314 GCF_036705285.1 Microcoleus sp. B4-C1
AATTGTTTTTTCCAATAACCAATAAAAAATTTACTTACACCTAATATTTTGCTGATTTCATGGTAGATATTACCTGAAAGCGCCATCCTTACAGCTATTGCTCGTTTTAGTTCTCTTGCATCGATATCGCTTTTAATGAAATCTTCTAATTGGGCTATTTCTTTTTCCATATCTTTTTCTTGCAGTTGTACGTTATTCATTTTTTTATGGTCACAATCAAGTATTGCATATAATTGTATCATAGTCTTGATAATGATTTAGGATTGCTATATGTATCTTCGACTTTACCCGCTCCCCATAACGGGGAAGAATCTAAGGCTGCTTTAAGTTGAGATGAGCCAAATCCACCTTTTTGTTTGGCAATTTCTACGGTGCGGTCAATTAAACGTTGATCCATTTCTTTTTTAATTAAGGAATAAAAAATAAATAACTTGATGTATTTTCGGATATAATGAAAAACAGCCCTCGATCGCAATTTTCACCAAAAGTGAGAGAAACTTGCTTTCTGATTTTTCTATTTTACCACCCTACCTTACCTTTAAATCTATGTTTTATTCTAGTTCACTTGAGTCAGAAATGAAGAAACTTTATAACTCTTTATCAGAAAAGGATAAAAGAAGGTATGCAGCGATAGAAGCCCAAAAACTGGGATGGGGTGGAATTAGCTATATAATGCAACTTTTCGGCTGCAGTCGAAATACTATTGTTCAGGGAATTAAAGATTTAGAAAAAATGGATGAAACGACTATCGATAATTTAAGAATCAGAAAAAAAGGAGGAGGAAGAAAAAGTATTTTATCTACTCAAATCGGCATTGATGAAGCCTTTTTAGAAGTCTTAAAATTTCAGACAGCGGGAGACCCCATGAATGAGTTAATTAAATGGACTAATTTGACGCATAAAGAAATAGCTTTGGGACTGAGCTCTGCCGGATTTGTTGTCAGTCTTCCTCTAACAAGTAAACTCTTAAAAAAGCATGGATATGTCAAGCGAAAAGCACAAAAAAAGCAAACGATAGGAACTAATAAAAATCGTAATTCTCAATTTGAAAATATTGCTAGGCTCGACACACAGTATAGAGAAGCAGGTAATCCCATTATTAGTTTTGATACCAAAAAGAAAGAAGTTTTAGGGAATTTGTATCGTCCCGGTACTCTTTATACAACCGAACCTGTCATTACTGTCTTACCATGATTTTTGGAGTTTAGGCTGTGGGAAAGTGATTCCACATGGATTTTACGTATCCGCTCAATAAGTAGGGGTAGCAGAGAAAAAAAGTAAGCAGAGTAAAAAAAGTGTTATAAAATAGGACAC
>NZ_JAUBUC010000235.1:0-1243 GCF_036705285.1 Microcoleus sp. B4-C1
CCTGAGCTACCCCCGGTTTCTCGGACAGGTTAATTAAGCACTTGCCAGCCTCTCCTGTTCAACTGGCGTCCGATAGCCGAGGCTGCTGTGCAGCCGTTGGCGGTTGTAGAAGACCTCGATGTAATCGAAGAGCTTGCCTCTGGCTTCATCGAGATCCGCAAAACGTTCATGGTGCGTGAGTTCCTGCTTGAGCGAGCTGAAGAAGCTTTCCATCACCGCATTGTCGTAAGGCATGCCCTTGCGGCTCATGCTCGGCTGCAGGCCGGCTGCTTTGAGCTCGGCTTGATAGGCGCCGCTGGTGTACTGGCTTCCCTGGTCGCTGTGATGGATCGCGCCAGACGCTGGCCCGCGACGGTCGAGCGCCATCAGCAGCGCGGCGCTGGCCAATTTCTGATCCGGGCGCTCGCCCATCGCCCAACCCACGATCTGTCGAGTGTGCAGGTCGAGCACAGCCGCGAGATGCAACCAGCCAGTACGGGTCGGCACGAAGGTGATGTCCGCGACCCACACAGCGTCGGGCTTCGGGCTGGAGAACGGCCAAGCCAACAGGTTTGGCGCCGGGGGCACGCGCTGGTACGTCGCCCGCGTGCGCACATATCGCTGTCGCCGCTTGGCCTCGATCCCATGCGCACGGCGCAGCAGACGTACCCGATGTCGGCCACATGTTTCGCCCTCGCGGCGCAGCGCCTGCCACAGCCGTACCGCGCCATAGCATTCCCGGCTCTGCACATGAAGCGTACGGATGCGTTCCAGCAGCCGCGAATTCGCTGCGGCCCGGGGGCCGGGCTTGCGATCTCGCCAAGCGTAGTAGCCGCTCGCCGAGACGTTCAGTGCCTCGCAAAGCCGCCGTATCGGATACCCGGCTTGGTCTCGGATCCAGGCGTACCTCACGGCAACTCCCGCGCAAAGTACGCCGCCGCTTTTTTTAGGATCGCGTTCTCTTCCTTCAGCCGTGCGTTCTCGCGCTTGAGTGCAGCCAGCTCATCGCCGCTGGTCGTGGGACGGCCGCTGCCGGCAAAGGCCGTAGCGCCCTTCTTTTCCAGATCCTGCGCCCACTTGTAGAGCCTGTTGCGCGGGATGCCCAGCCCCCGCGCCACCACCGCAGCGGGACGATCGCCTGCCTTGAACAATCGAACCGCTTCGCGCTTGAACTCCGCTGTGAACTGTTGACGTTTCTGCATCGAACACCTCCGTGCGAGGATTGTCCTCGCTTTTGGGTGTCCGAGAAATCAGGGGTGGCTCA
>NZ_JAUBUC010000236.1:0-1237 GCF_036705285.1 Microcoleus sp. B4-C1
GGCTCTCCTGAGTTTATGGTGTAAAATGTACCTACTAATACATTTACCGTTATGAGCTTCCATCTAGACTATCTATTAGCCTTGCCGGGAGTCAGGGTTGAAACTTGTACTCAAGTTGAGGGAAAAATTTTCTTGGGACTGAGCATTTTATCAGAAGGAATTGTTTGTCATCATTGTAACAATCCTACCGAAAAACTGCATCAAAATCGACCAATTTTAGTAAGAGATTTGTCTGTTTTTGGTCGTCCTGTATATCTAAAAATCCCACGACGGCAGTTTTACTGTCCTCGTTGTCAACGGTATCCCACAGAAAAATTAGATTTTTTGGACGTTAAAAGACGGCATACTCAACGATATGAACAAGATATTTATGAGCGTGTAAAACAATCGAGCATGGAGCAAATTGGACGAGAAGAAGGACTGAGTTATGACGAAATAAAAGGAATATTTGAGCAGGTAAACACCCTCAAGAAAAAACCGAATTGGCAAGGGGTTAAACGAATTGGTCTGGATGAGATAAGTATGCGAAAAGGTCAAGGAAATTTTGTGACTGTTGTGAGTGACCTCGGCGAAGGTAATTTAATTGAGATGATTGATTCTCATCGCTGTGAACAAATCATTGAAGTCCTTATAGAACAACCAATTGAGGTTCGTGAACAAGTTGAGGAAGTGAGTGTTGATATGTGGGGAGGATTCCCTAAAGTTATCAAAAAAGTATTCCCAAACGCCAAAGTTATTATTGATCGTTTTCATGTAATGAAAGTAGTTAACAAAGACTTAAATAAGTTACGTAGAGCAGCCGGAATAACAGACAGGCAAAGTAAATATTTATTATTAAGTAATCGAGTAAATTTAAATCCTCTTCAGATTGATAAATTAGAATTGACACTAGGAAAATCCGAATGTTTGCGAATTGCGTATGAGATGAAAGAAAAATTTAGAGAAATATATGAGACTAATTTGACGGTCAAAGAAGGGCAGAACAAAATCAAAGAATGGCTAAATCATGCACAAGTATTTTTTAGAGAATCTGCATCAACAATTGAGAATCATTTTGAGGGTATTTGCAACTACTTTCTTCATCGCACCACAAGTGGAGTCATGGAAGGAATCAACAATCGGATTAAGTTGATAATGCGGCAAGGGTATGGTTTTTCTAATTTTAATAATTTTAGGAATCGCGTATTAGCTTGCTTTTCTGATTAGATAAACTTATAACCATAAGTTCAGGAGAGCC